>CBDIDR010000003.1:0-24468 GCA_965277895.1 Flavobacteriales bacterium | reverse complement strand
AATGTGTTCATAATGTTAGTTAGGTTAGAGTCGGCAAATTTAAGTTCATTTCACTACTTTTACGCAATTTTTTCAGATAAGTTTCAAGAATTATAAACAGACTGACAATTTTTCAGTCAAATCAACTATTATAATCAATAAATGTCAGATTAAAATATTGTGGCATTAAAATTGCATCAACATAAAATAAAAAACAAGATATGGCAAAGCAAGGAAACATTAATGTTCAGACGGAAAACATATTCCCAATCATCAAACAGTTTTTATATTCTGACCACGAAATATTCCTAAGAGAATTAGTGTCAAATGCTGTTGATGCTACTCAAAAGATGAAAACCCTCAAATCTCTTGGAGAACTTAAAGCCAATATTGACAAATTAAGAGTAGAGGTAATCATTGATAAAAAGAAAGAAACACTGACCATTAGAGATAATGGAATTGGAATGACCGAAGAGGAGGTTGACAAATATATCAACCAAATTGCTTTTTCAGGAGCTGAAGAATTCGTAAATAAATACAAGGATTCAGATACAAAAAATTCAATTATTGGACATTTTGGGCTAGGCTTTTACTCCTCTTTCATGGTCTCTAAAGAGGTAGAAATAATCACTAAAAGTCAAAAGCCAAATAGTACTGCAGTAAAGTGGACCTGTGATGGCTCACCAAATTACACTATTGAAGAAACGACAAAAAAGATAAAAGGAACAGATATCGTTTTACATATTGACGAAGATTCAAAAGAATTTTTGGAGGAATCAAGAATAAGTGCAATACTAAATAAATATTGTAAGTTCCTTCCTGTTGATGTTAAATTTGGAACTAAAACAATAACTGTTGATGATCCAAGTGGAGCAAAAGATGATGAAGGAAAAATCAAACAAGTTGAAGAAGAAGTTGATAACATCATTAATAATACTTCTCCTGCTTGGACAAAATTACCACAAGACTTAAAGGATGAAGATTACTCTGGTTTTTACAGAGAGTTATACCCGATGGAGTTCAACGAACCTATATTTAACATTCACCTAAATGTAGATTACCCGTTCAACCTCACAGGAATATTATATTTCCCAAAACTTAAAAATAATTTAGAGGTTCAGAAAAACAAAATAAACCTTTACAGTAATCAAGTCTACATTACGGATAATGTTGAAAATATTGTCCCTGAATTCCTTACCTTACTACATGGTGTAATCGACTCTCCAGACATCCCATTAAACGTATCAAGGTCATATCTTCAAGCTGATGGCAACGTCAAGAAAATATCAAAATACATTACCAAAAAAGTTGGTGATAAGCTACATTCAATGTTCAAAAACGATAGAGAAGATTTTGAGAAAAAGTGGGACGATGTAAAAGTATTTATTGAATACGGCATGTTAACTGAGAACAAGTTTTTCGAAAAATCAAAAGAATACTTTTTACTAAAAAATACAGATTCAGTTTACTCAACATTCAGCGAACTTATTGAAAGAGTAAAAGCCAATCAAACCAACAAGGACGGTAAAACCATCTTACTCTACACTCATAACAAGGAAGAACAAGATAGTTTCGTCTCAATGGCAACACAAAAAGACTATGAAGTGCTAGAATTAGAAGGTCCTTTAGTAAGTCATTTGATTTCTAAGTTAGAGTCTGAAAATAGTGATGTTCAATTTACTAGAGTTGATGCTGACACTATGGACAAACTCATTCAAAAAGAAGACAACACACCTTCTTTGCTAAGTGAAAAAGAACAAGAAACATTAAAAGAATTAGTTGAGAAAAAAGTTGACGACAATAAGTTCAGTGTTCAGGTAGAAAGCCTTTCTACAGACGACGCTCCCTTCATACTCACACAAAGTGAATTTATGAGACGAATGAAAGAGCAACAACAGCTATCTGGCGGAATGAATATGTTTGGCGAACTCCCTGAAAACTATAATCTAGTTGTCAACTCTAACCATAATTTGATAGGTCATCTTTTGAACTCTAAAGATGACAAAAAACAATCAGAACTTGTACAACAATTTTTGGATTTAGCCTTACTATCCCATGGCCTATTGAAAGGAAAAAAATTAACAGATTTTATCACTAGAAGTGTAGGGATGATAAAATAAATTCCCCATCAAATTACATTATAATTGGTGATGAACACATAAGTAATTATCGATAAATACATGATACTACGAATATAAAGCAGTATATTTGTTCTTTACCAAGTTACATCATGAATTTTAGTACCCTTAACATATATAAAAACTCATCTATACAGATGTTACTATTGACATTGTTTTTAATGTCAACTACTATTGTATTTGGACAAGTCGTAATTAACGAATATTCTGCAGCAAATTTCGACGGATTTACTGATAATTATGGTGATAGCGAAGATTGGTTTGAAATCTACAACAACTCTGGAGCTAACGTTGATTTAAACAACTACTACCTTAGCGATAAAGCTAATAATCTTACAAAATGGCAGTTCAATTCTTCCGTAGTTATTCCTCCCAACGATTATTTAGTAGTATACTGTTCAGGCAGAAATGAAATTATAGGAAATAATGTCCACACTAGCTTTAAGCTACATCAGACTAAAGGAAACGAATGGGTGATTCTTACAGCTCCTGATGGAGCTACAGTGGTAGATTCCGTTTTTATAAGACCTTGTCTAACCAATATGTCTAGAGGAAGAACAACCGATGGCGATGCGAATTGGAGTGTTTTTGAAGACCCTACCCCTAACGCATTAAACGTCAATGGTTTTAATGACTATGCTGCTACACCTACATTTGACCCTCAGCCAGGTATTTATCCTGCAGGAATTAATGTAACTATACCTACTTCACCTGGCACATCAATATATTATACTACTGATGGTAGTGTTCCAGATAATTCGGACAATTTATACACTGGTCCAATTGCAATTAATAATACTACTGTACTAAAAGCTGTAACCTATAGTGATGAACAACAAATATTACCAGGTTTCATGGAATATGGAACATACTTTATTGGCGTTTCTCACAATATGAAAATTCTTTCAGTTTCTGGAAGAGAGTCTGATAATATGGGTGACCCTGAATTATACGAACTAATTGCTGGAGGAAATCAAGTAGAACCAAAAGGAACATTTGAAATCTACAATTCTGACGGAAGTTTATTTGATAAGGCTAGAGGAGAATTTAATGAGCATGGTAATGACTCTTGGGCTTATGCACAAAGAGGCTTTGACTATATAACAAGAGATCAGTTTGGATACAACTACGCCATTAAAGGGGAAGTATTTAATGATGTTGACAGAGACCGTTTCCAAAGGTTTATTGTAAAATGTGCCGCCAATGACAACTACCCATTTTCATATGGAAGCTCTGGAGCTCACATCAGAGACGCTTATGTACAATCCTTATCTCAAGTAGCTGGTTTAAGGCTTGACGAACGTTCTTACGAACCTTGTATAATGTACTTAAACGGCGAATATTGGGGTGTTTACGAATTAAGAGAAAAGGCTGATGACCTTGACTATACAGACCACTACTACGACCAAGATTCGGTTGAATTCCTTAAAACGTGGGGCGGGACATGGGCAGATGTATTAACTACTGACCAAAATCCAGGAGATGTATTTGCAAGTTGGGATCAAACAAGAAACTATATCACTACAAATGATATGAGTGTCCAAGCCAATTACGATTATGCAAAGAGCATATTCAATACTGGAAGTCTTATTGATTATTACATCCTCAACACCTACACTGTAAATGCCGACTGGCTGAACTGGAATACTGCTTGGTGGCACGGGTTAAAGGAAGATGGAGACAAGAAAAAATGGCGTTATGTCCTATGGGATATGGATAATACATTTGACCATGGAGCTAACTATACAGGGCTACCTAATACTGATTTTGACGCAGACCCTTGTGACGCAGAAAGCTTTGGAAATATTGGCGGTCAAGGTCACATTCCAATCTGGAACGCCTTTTTAGAAAGTGAAGAGTTTTTTGACGACTACATAAACCGATGGTCAAACCTTTCAAACTCATATTTATCGTGTGACTTCATGATTCAACACCTTGACAGTCTCATTGATAATATTGAACCAGAAATGCAAGCCCAAATAGATATGTGGGGCGGAACTTATGAAGAATGGGCTGATAATGTCCAATATATGAGAGATTTTATGAGTGAGCGATGTAGTGTCTTAAATGCTGCTATCGTAGATTGCTATGACGTGGAAGGTCCTTATGAAGTAACTGTTGTAATCAATGGAATTGGAGAGGTAGACTTTAACAACTTCTTTGACGTAAATAATTTAAACACGCCATTCAGCGGCGAATACTTTGGCGGAGTAGATATTGATTTTAGTGTTACTAGCGGTAACTTTTCAAATTATGAAATAGTGAGTGCTACACCATACGCATACAATCCGACAGATACAGATTTTTCAATAGAACTTGAAAGTGATATTACAGTAATATTTTACTTCGATGCCAATGATTTAACCTTTTTAGTTGAACCATCTGGCTCAGGAAATATGTCCATTGATGGAAATACTATTACAACATTCCCACACAACGAAAGCCATATTGACGGCGTGAATTTATTACTCGGTGCTCAACCAAATGTTGGTTGGGAAATGGCGTACTGGAGCAGCAATAACCACACTTTCACTCCAAACACCACAAGCGAAGACGTCAATATTACTGTAAATAATGAGGACACAATCGTTCTCCATTTAAATCAACAAACATTTGACATTACATACATTGTTGAACCTACTAGTTCAGATGTTAGTCTTCTAATAAATGGGGAAAGTATTTCAATTTTTCCACACACAACAACTGAAACTTATGGCACAAATATTAGCTTAGAAGCAAGGTCAAATATCTTTTGGGAATTTAAATACTTTACCTCTTCAAATGGTTATATTGTTGGAGAATCCATATCACCCTTCCAAAATTTCAATGTAAATAAAGGCGATACTATCGTTGTACATTTTGATGAAAATATATTCTATAACGTTGACTACAGCATATCTCCAATAAATAGTGGACGAATAATTGCAAGCGATACTAATAACATAGAGAATCAACAGACAATAACATACTTAGCTGAAGAAGCGGTAAACTTACAAGCTCAGCCAATTGACGGCTGGAGATTTTCTCACTGGACGATTGAAAACAATACTCTTCGACCTGATGATGATGAAATCAATGTTAACTTCACCGTCAATTCTGAAGATAATATTGTAGCCCACTTCAACGAGTTGTTTGAAGTATATGTTCCTAATTCGTTTACCCCTTCAAACGGTGATAAGATGCACAATACATTTGAAGTGTCTATATTTTCAATGGAAGGCGTTAACTATTCCTTCGAAGTATTTAACAGATTTGGCGAACGTATTTTCTTTAGTGATGACGAAACCGAATCTTGGGATGGTTCATACAAAAATGGCATTCAAGTTCCTGCAGGAGTATACATATACAATTTATACGTACAATCACTGTTCACTGGAAGAAGTATAAATAGACAAGGCACAATTACCATTTTAAGATAACAATCCTCTTTACGATTATTTATTGTTCTTTTTGGTGATAAGGATAAAACACTTTATTGACTGTATTTTGACTAACTTTGCACCACATTATGGCAGTAATCGACATCAAAAACATCGCAAGGCATTTCACAGTAGGAAATGAAGTAATAAAGGCCCTCAAAACTATTGACCTTTCAATAGAAAAAAACGAATTTGTTGCTCTAATGGGGCAATCAGGTTCTGGAAAATCTACTCTGATGAATATTCTTGGCTGCCTAGATACTCCAACTAAAGGCAGTTACTCTCTAGCCAATAATAACGTCAGCCAATTAAACGACAATAGCTTAGCTGAAATCAGAAACAAAGAAATAGGCTTTGTATTCCAAAGCTTTAACCTATTACCAAAGTCTACCGCACTTGAAAATGTAATGCTACCCTTAATTTATGCTGGATATAATAGCGAAGAGAGAGAGAAGATGGCATTAGATGCTCTTGAAAAAGTAAGTCTTTCAGACAGAGTTACGCATAGACCAAACGAACTCTCAGGTGGGCAAAGGCAAAGAGTAGCCGTTGCTAGAGCACTTGTGAATAACCCATCCATAATTTTAGCAGATGAACCTACTGGAAACCTTGATAGTGCTACTTCTGTTGAAATAATGGCACTCTTTCAAGAAATTCATAAAAATGGTAACACAGTAATCATTGTAACTCACGAAGATGAAATCGCACAATATGCTCATAGAATCGTAAGACTGAAAGACGGTGAAATTGAAAGTGATACCATTAACAAATCACCAATAAATTCATAAGCTTATGAAAGTGTACACAAAAAAAGGCGATAAAGGAACAACTCAATTGATAGGAGGAAAACGAGTCCCAAAAAATCACGATAGAATTGATGCTTATGGAACGGTAGATGAATTAAACTCTTACATGGGTCTACTTAGAGACCAAAGTATTGGAAAAGAGACCCATGAACTCATAATTACAATTCAAAATAAGCTATTCACTATTGGAGCTCTACTTGCCAATCAAGATGACAACAACAAAATGAAGTTGCCACTGATAGACGAAAAAGATGTAACTCTACTTGAAAATGAAATCGATAAAATGAATGAATCATTACCAGAAATGCGATTCTTCATTTTGCCAGGCGGTCATACAACTGTATCTTTTTGCCATATTGCTAGATGTGTATGCAGACGTGCAGAACGCTTAACCATTCAAATTGATGAAGACGTATTACAAATTGAAATAATTTTAAAATACCTTAACCGACTCTCTGATTACCTATTTGTTTTAAGCAGGTATCTATCCAAAAATCTCGATGCAACAGAAATCCCTTGGATTTCAGCTAAGTAAAAAAAACCTTGCCTATTTCGCTAAAAAATTTACTTTTGCAGAAATTTTAACTATGTATTGGACTTTAGAATTAGCCTCAAAACTGGAAGACGCACCTTGGCCAGCGAACAAAGATGAGTTAATTGATTTTGCCATTCGCTCTGGTGCACCAATGGAAGTTGTAGAAAACCTACAAGAACTTGAAGACGACGGTGAAATGTTTGATTCAATTGAAGATATTTGGCCAGACTACCCAGATAAAGACGACTTCTTCTTTAATGAAGATGAGTACTAACATTTTACAGCCGCTATAAGCGGCTTTTTTTATGCTATTAAGCAAGCAATCCCTCAAAAAAAAGTAAATTTGTGGATTGTAACACATCTTAATTTTAAGTAATGGGAATATTTGATTTTGCTACTAAGGTTTTTGGAAACAAATACGATAAAGATTTAAAAGAAATCAATCCTATTATTGAAAAAATCAAAAGTGTATACCCTTCAATACAATCTCTAAGCAATGATGAACTTAGAGCCAAAACCACTAGTTTCAAACAACAAATTGAAGAGGCTACTAAAGACACTTACAAAGAAATTGATACCCTTAAAGAAAAAGCCGAGAGTACAGATATAGAACTTCAACAAAAAGAATCAATTTACGCTGATATAGATACTCTAGAAAAGAATGTTGTTGAAAAAACAGAAGAAATTCTTGAACAAATTCTCCCTGAAGCCTTCGCTGTTGTAAAAGAAACCGCCCAACGATTTTCTAATGGAAATATAGAAGTTACTGCAAGTGATTTTGACAAAGACCTCGCTGCTATGTATGGCAATGTTGAAATAAAAAGTGAAAAAGCCATATTTCATAATAAATGGATAGCCGCAGGAAATGAAATCGTATGGGATATGGTTCATTACGATGTGCAGTTAATTGGTGGCTATGTACTTCACTCAGGAAAAATTGCAGAGATGCAAACTGGTGAGGGAAAAACACTATCGGCAACTCTACCCGTTTATTTAAATGCACTGTCTGGCAAAGGTGTTCACCTTGTAACAGTAAATGATTACTTAGCCAAAAGAGACTGCGAGTGGATGGGACCTTTATACCAATTTCATGGATTATCCATTGACTGTATAGATAGGCATCAACCAAATTCAGAAGACAGAAGAAATGCATATTTAGCTGATATTACCTACGGTACAAATAACGAATTTGGATTCGATTACCTTAGAGATAATATGGCTAGACGTCCACAAGATTTAGTTCAACGGCCACACAATTATGCAATTGTAGATGAGGTCGATTCAGTTCTAATTGATGATGCCAGAACACCACTTATAATTTCTGGTCCAACACCAACAGGCGACAAGCATGAATTTAACGAGCTAAAACATAAAATAAGTGCTTTGGTTGACGCTCAAAAGAAATTTATAAATACTGTTTTAGCAGATGCTAAAAAGCTCATAAAAGAAGGCGACAACAAAGAAGGTGGTTTTAAATTATTAAGAGCATACAGAGGATTGCCTAAAAATAAAGCATTAATAAAATTCCTTAGTGAAGATGGCGTAAGAGCACTACTTCAAAAAACAGAGAATTTTTACATGCAAGACCAAGGCAAAGAAATGCCAATAGTCGATGAAGAATTATTCTTTGTTATCGATGAACAGCATAATTCTATCGAACTTACCGACAAAGGTATTGACCTAATTACAAGCAGTACTGACGACAGTAACTTCTTTATTATGCCAGATGTAGGCTCAGAAATTGCCGACCTCGAGAAAGCAGAATTAAACGATAAAGATAAGCTCGTCAAAAAAGAAGCTTTGATGAGAGATTACTCAATAAAAAGTGAAAGAATACATTCGGTCAATCAGTTATTGAAAGCCTATACCCTATTCGAAAAGGATGTTGAATATGTATTGATGGACAATAAGGTTAAAATTGTTGACGAACAAACTGGTCGTATCATGGACGGCAGACGTTATTCTGACGGGCTCCATCAAGCTATTGAAGCTAAAGAAAATGTCAAGATTGAAGCCGCTACGCAAACGTTTGCTACCATTACACTTCAGAACTATTTTAGAATGTACAACAAGCTTTCTGGTATGACTGGAACTGCAGAAACTGAAGCTGGTGAATTTTGGGACATCTACGAATTGGATGTTGTGGTTATTCCAACAAACAGACCCATACAACGAGACGATAAAGAAGATAAAGTTTATAAAACTGCTCGTGAAAAGTATAATGCGGTAATTGATGAAATTGTTGAAATCAGCAAACAAGGACGACCTATACTAGTGGGTACGACTTCTGTTGAGATTTCTGAACTATTGAGCCGATTGCTCACCATGAAAAACATTAAACACAATGTTCTTAACGCTAAACTTCACCAAAAAGAAGCCGATATTGTAGCAGAAGCTGGAAAATCTGGAAACGTTACTATCGCCACAAATATGGCAGGTCGTGGAACAGATATTAAACTGAGTGATGAGGTAAAGGAAAATGGTGGTTTAGCAATTATTGGTACAGAACGTCACGATTCAAGACGAGTAGACCGACAGCTTAGAGGGCGTGCTGGTCGACAAGGTGATCCAGGTTCATCTCAATTTTTCGTTTCTTTAGAAGATAACTTAATGCGACTATTTGGCTCGGATAGAATTGCCAAAATGATGGACCGTATGGGCTTAGAAGAAGGCGAAGTCATTCAGCATTCAATGATTACCAAATCCATTGAAAGAGCACAGAAAAAAGTTGAAGAAAACAACTTCGGAATTCGTAAACGATTACTAGAGTACGATGACGTAATGAATGCCCAACGCACAGTAATTTATAAAAAGAGAAAACACGCCTTATTTGGAGATCGACTTGCTGTTGATATTGACAATATGATATACGATACTTGTGAAAGTATCGCTACCGAATACCAAGCTTTGCAAGACTTTGACGGCTTCAAATTAGAGCTAATTCGATTCCTCAGCATTGAATGTCCAGTTAATGAAGAAGATTTCAAGCAATTGAATACAGACCAATTAACTGAAAAAATATACCAATCTTCAATTGAGAATTATAAAGTCAAAAACTCAGTAATTGGCAAAAAGACTTTCCCTGTAATTAAAGATGTTTTTGAAAACCAGTCGGCAACCTATGAAAATATTGTAATTCCATTTACTGACGGACTAAAAACCTTACAAGTTGTCACTAATCTAAAAGAAGCCTACGAAACTGTAGGTGGAAATATTCCATTATCGATTGAAAAAGGTGTAACTCTTGCCATTATAGATAGTTCATGGAAAGAGAACTTAAGAGAATTAGATGACCTAAAACAATCCGTTCAGAATGCCACCTATGAGCAAAAAGACCCATTACTTATTTATAAGTTTGAGTCCTTTAACCTCTTTAAGCAGATGATGGAACAGGTTAATAAAGAAATTGTTTCCTTCTTGACAAAAGCTAATTTACCAGAGCAAACCTCTGTGAAACAAGAGCAACAACAAACTCAAGAAAAACTTCAAACTGGAAGACAGGATATTGGAGGGGGCTCAAATCAAAGCTCTAAACCTAAGCCAAAAGTACAGCCTGTTCGAGTAGAGCAAAAAGTAGGAAGGAACGAACCTTGTCCGTGCGGAAGTGGAAAAAAATTCAAACAGTGTCACGGAAAGTAACTAAGCCATTAGCTTTTTCCATTTGAAGTATCCTACAAAAGACATGATGAAATACACCAAGATAAGACCAGCATAAATGTCTAATCCCTTATCGAAATAAAGCCCAATAGTAACCCCATTGATAACTATCCAATATTTCCATGAAGATAAGACCTTCTTTGCTTCAAGAAAAGTGGCAAGAAAACTAAAAACAGTCGTAAAAGAATCTATGTAGGGCCGTTCTGCATCTGTATAGGAATTAAAAAACCAAGCCAAAGAAAATGCTAATGCACATGATGATAAAATATAATAGACATGATTGGTTGAATTCACATCACTGATTCTTAATAGTGAATCGTCTTTACTTTTTCGATTCCATAAATAATAACCATAAAAGCCAACAACCACATAATACGAATACAATATAGCCTCAGAATAGAGCTTGGTGTGAACGAATAAAAAGATACTCAATAAAGACCCCAATATGCCGAAAATCCAACACTCTATTCTTTCCTTAATTAATAGCCATATGTATATCAGTCCAAATACAACTGCTAAAACTTCTATGATAAAATATAAATCCAAAATTTTAATAAAATGAATATGCAAATAGAACTAAAAAATGGATATTTTCAAACAAATCAAGCTATAGAAAAAAATACTAATGAAAAATTATTCTTTACAAAAAAACAAGTCGAAATACGATATGTTATTTTTATAAACTTAATAGCTCATTAATTTATAATTGCCACTTCTATTCTATAATGACTCTCTTTAACCGCATTATCTGGCAGACCTACTAGAAAAAATTTTATACCAGCTGAGGCATTTACTTCAATTGTAATGGTAGTGGCATCTATACCGAAAACGGCAGAGCCATAAGTTTTGACAAGCATTTAAGTTTATTTTAATCTACCTTTTTAGTGGTAGAATTCATCTATACCATCATCGAGCCACGATTTGAATAAATCAACTTCACCATAGTCTTGATAGTTTGCTGAGACGCCTAATTGATTTTCATCATGGTCTAGAATTACATAATAAGGCTGTGAGTTTGTTTTATACGTTTCAGCTTGTAGTACCGTCCATTTATCTCCTACAGTTCTTACCTTCTTCTTTTTACCTGCAATTGTAGTTTCGTATTGTTCATCTTCAGGAAGAGGCGTTCGTTCATCGACGTACAAGGAGATAAGTACAACCTCTTCTTTAAGAGTTTGCTTAACTTCAGGGTTAGACCATACTTGCTCTTCCATTTTACGGCAGTTAACACACGCCCAACCCGTAAAATCAATCATTACTGGTAATCCTACTTTCTTTGCGTGGGCAAGTCCTTCTTCGTAATCGTGAAAGACCATCAAACCCTGAGGACCTAAATGCTGTCCCTCATAATTATCATGTGATTCTACTGAACCTCCACCGGCAGTATAGCCAACACCGTATGGCGACTCACTATAATGCATTGGGGGTGGAAAAGCATTAATTAATTTTAGCGGCGCTCCCCACAAACCTGGTATCATATAAATAGTCAATACACCCGTTAGTATGGCTGTAAATAATCGACCTACGGAAAGGTACTCTAAATCGCTATCATGAGATAACTTGAAAATCCCCAATAAATACATAGTAAGAAGTCCAAAAATGACTATCCAAATTGCTATAAATACTTCTCTTTCTATTAAGTGGGTTTGCCAAACTAAGTCCGCATTTGAAAGAAATTTAAAGGCTAATGCCAACTCTAAAAATCCTAAAACAACCTTTACAGAGTTCAACCAACCACCAGACTGCGGCAATGAATTTAACCATCCTGGGAAGGCTGCAAAAAGTGCAAATGGCAATGCTATGGCTAACGAAAATCCTAACATCCCAATAATTGGCCCCATATAATCACCACCTGATGCCGCCTCAACTAAGAGCGTACCAACAATTGGTCCTGTACAAGAAAATGATACTAAAGCCAACACTAAGGCCATAAAGAATATGCCAATTAATCCTCCTTTATCAGAAGCTTTATCCGCCTTATTTATCCACGAGTGTGGGAGAGTCAACTCAAAAGCACCTAAAAAGGATGCTGCAAAAACAACTAGTAATACAAAGAACGCAATATTGAAATACGCATTTGTTGCCATACTATTAAGTACTTCAGGCCCAAAAACTGCCGATACTCCAACGCCTAAAGCAACGTAAATAAATATGATTGATAAACCATAAATAATAGCGTTAGAAACTCCCTTTGCTTTACTCTTACTTTGCTTGGTAAAATAACTTACCGTCATTGGAATCATAGGGAATACACAAGGCGTTAGTAAGGCTGCAAAACCACTAAAAAATGCAATGAAAAATATACTCCACATGCCTTTTTTAGACTCTTTTTTCTCATCATTTTTTTCCTCATCTGAATGTGAACTATCTTCAGAAGACACCAAATTTAGTGAGGATGACGATTCGCTTTCTTCTTCTACAACAGTTTCAGTATCGGCACTTGAATCTGAATTTCCTAGATTAAATGAAAACTCTACATACTCTGGTGGTAAACATTGGGACTCGTCACAAACCATAAACACAAACTCACCACTTACTGTCGCCGAATTGCTTAATAGTTTTACTTTTTGACTGAAAACTGCTTTTTTCTTGAAGTACTTTAGTACCATATCAAAGTTTGGATCAAACTCTTCAATAGTCTCACCTTCTTCTACATTTCCAACTAATTCATAGCCCTCTGTATCAAAGAAGGTAAACTCTGTTGGGATTGGACCGTCATCACCTACATGTTGAGAGTATACGTACCAACCATCTTCAATATTGGCTTCGAAAAGTAAATTATATTCTGAATCACCTAAATCCTCTTGTGAAAAACTCCATTCAACAGGATTGAAAATTTGAGAAAACAGTAAGCTTGGTAAGAAAAATATAAGGGCTAAAAGATTCTTTTTCATAATTATTTATTTATCTGTTGTTGTAAAACTAATAGTAATTCTGAGGGCTTTTGACTTCCAATTAGATATCGTAAACCATCCTTATCAACTAATTCTATACATTCTTTTCCTCTAGTATAAAAATGTATAGCCCCTTTTCTATGAAGGTTGTACACGGCTCTATTAAAAAAGAAACGACTGTATTTTATTTTGGAAACACTTTTAATTGATGACATATCAATCTTGACTTTTCGGGCTGTCCATAGTCCTTCTAAAATAAGGCTTCCATTTACGACTTTCGTTTTGAAGTGAAGGATAAAAACGAGTACGGCTGACACAAGAAGTATGGCTGTACCCAGAATAAATAACAAATTTCCAGAACCTATAGCTTCTTGAGTTTCTTCCGACCAGTAAAACGATAAAAAGCAGAAAAGAGCAAGCACCATACGCCTTAATAAAGACAAACGGTTATAGCCTAAATGCTGACTTTCTTCAAATAATAATTCATCACTCATGATTGATTTTTCAAAGGTTGGACAAGATAAACTTTTTCTGTTTCTGCGACAAGTTTGTAAGACTCATTTATCCGCTCTCCAACTATGCATACAATATCATCTAACGAACAAATCACCCAAGTATTTTCTTTTTGAATGGTTGAGAATTTTTTATCAATCAAATAATCACTTATTTTTTTTCTTCCCACCATTCCAAGTGGCGTAAAAGTATCTCCATTCTTCCATTTTCTTAATGTTAATGGAAAGTGTAGCTTATCATAGTCTAGCATTGACACCTTACTATCCTTAATTAAATTGAATGACGAGGAATCATGAATATCAATCTTCAAGGAAATGGGCTGCTCTACACATTGTGTTTCTTTATAGATTTGAATATTACTCTCTACTTTCGATGGTATTTCTGATAGACAAAGGGTATTTCTTTCTTTAACGATTCGATATTCTGAATTTAAAACTTGCTTACCAACTTCTGCATCAAGCAAAGCAAAAACATCTTTCCAATTAAATGGCCCATAATATTTAAGGCATTCGTACAGTATTTCATCTTTATTAATCAAAGTCTTTAAATACTCTATTTCAAAAAACTTAGCGCCATCTTTTTCAGTTGTGTGATGCTCTAAATAATGCTCTGTATCACTTATTAGCTTGGCGTAAATACGCTTGTTTTCTTCAATTTCTTGCAATAACTCTGATTTAGAGAGATTGGGTACAACTTCATGTCTTATTCTATTTCTTTGATAGTCTGATGAAAGATTTGATTTATCTAACCTAAAAGCAATCGAATGATTTTTGATATACTCCTCAATTTGCTTAGTACTTAAAGCGAGCATTGGTCGAATGATATTTCCATTTTTGATTGGAATACCTTGCAATGCTCCCAAACTAGATTTTCTACTTTTCTTTATTAATAGTGTTTCAATGCTATCATCAGAGTGGTGAGCTGTTACTATTTTAGTGTAATTATATTTCTGCAAAACCTCATTAAAAAACTGATAGCGTAAATCTCTTGCTGCCATTTGAATAGACAAGCTGTTATTTCTAGCATAAAGTGCAGTATCAAATGACATGGAGTAAAAATCTACTCCAAAATCCTTAGCTAAATTACTAACAAACTGCTCATCCAACTCACTCTCAGCACCCCTTAGCTTAAAATTACAATGTACAATCCCAAATTCATATGGCAATTCACTAAATAAATGCGTCATACATACACTGTCTTTACCGCCACTAACAGCTAATAACAGCTTATCATCACTTGAAATTAGATTATGCTGAGAAATAAATTGAGACAGTATATTAAGCATTTAGCACCTCCAACATCGCTTTTGCCTTTAGCTCGCATTCGGCATACTCATCATCTCCTTTTGCGTTTGCAGTAATTGCACTTCCAACTGACAGTGAAACATAGCCATTTGTGGCATTGTACAAAATACTTCGAATAATCACATTAAAATCGAAATCTCCGTTAGGGGTTACGTAGCCTACTGAGCCAGAATATAATCCTCTTTTAAATGTTTCATATTCTTCGATAAGCTGCATAGCTCTAATTTTAGGTGCTCCTGTCATACTCCCCATTGGAAATGTAGTCTTTAAAACCTCACTCCAGTGGATATCATCTTTTAATTCAGAGGTAACGGTAGAAATCATCTGATGAACTTGAGTAAAAGAATAAATGCCGAATAACTCTTCAACTTTAACTGAAGACTTTTGGGCTGTTTTAGACAAGTCGTTTCGCACCAAATCAACAATCATCACATTTTCAGATTGCTCTTTTGGGCATTGACGAAGCTCCTCTTTTAATTTCAAATCTTCCTCAAATGAATTGCCTCTTTTTCGTGTCCCTTTAATGGGTTGTGATATAATAGTGTTATCAACTTTCTTTACAAATCGTTCAGGACTTGCACTCATTAAATAAAAGTCATTCGTTCTGAAAAAAGCTGAAAATGGAGAGTTTGAAATTTCATTAAGGCTTTGAAAAGTGCTAACTGGATTTAACTCTGCTGACTTTGCAAAATACTCTTGACAAAAATTAACTTCATAAATATCTCCTCTTTTGATATGCTCTTGCAGCTTATTAAAAGTTGAAATATACTCTGATTTTGAAATTCTGCTATTCATATTCACGGTAGAAGAGCTATTACTATCATTTTTAGTTAGCATTATTTCTTTAAAAATCAACTGCATTTCCTTTCTTGGGGTGTCGACGGGAAAATGAATACTAATGTCGTTACCAATAATTCCAAATACCCACTTTGGTTGAAAAAAATACAGATTTGGAAGGTTTAATTCATCCGTATTATTGGATTGTAAGTCTTCAACTTCATTTTTTAAATCATAACTCAAAAATCCAAATATCCAGTCTTTTTTTTCGTCATGGTAAGACTTTAGCGAATCAAACGAATCTGCATTGCAAAGAAGTGTTGACATCGAATCGGCACCAACAAGCATATCATATGTCATGTGTAAGCCATTTTCTTCAGCCGTCTCTCCAATATAAGAAGCGGTTTGTTGAAACTGAGACGCCCAAGACAATAGATTTTGTTTGAACGATTCAATATTCGCTATATGATATGTAGCTGTTTGTCTCACACTACAAAACTAATGATTATTGCATCTGAAAGGACCAAGAATTAATTGTATTAGATTATTTTTTTTAACTTGTCAGCTAACAAATCATATTTTATCATGAAACAAAGCGAATTTATCATCACAGCGGTGCTTGTATTGGCAGCATTTGTATTTGGGTTTTATAACATAACTAATACTGCTCCTACAATTAATAACTCTCAGATGAATACATCTGTTTCTATCGAGTCTTCAAATACTAATGAGGAAGTTAATCTGCAAATTATTCCATATATGACTGAAACTATTGAAGAAGAAGTTATTATTGAAATGGATACTACCATGTCAGATTCTACTTTAGAAGTTAGCAGTGACTCAGAAGAAGTTATTGTTGAGTAATTTTCAATCTTTACTTTTAGCTAGTGTAAAACAAATAAACATTACGGCTATAAAAGCCGATATTCTTCCAATATAATCGCCAAAACGCACATAAAAAGTATTGGCTGAATGAGTGCTTAGTGTTCTTTTAATAACAACCTCTTCATCCCATTTTGTAGGCTGGAAGATTTTTCCTCGAATATCTATAAAAGCAGAAATTCCAGTATTGGCAGATCGTGCAATTGGTCGTCTACATTCAATAGCTCGAAGGCTAGCGTAATTAAGGTGTTGTCTGTAGCCAGGCGTGTCCTTCCACCATCCATCGTTAGTTATAATCGTAAATAAATCTGACCCATTTCGCACATATTCTGAGGTATATTCACCAAAGATAGATTCATAACAAATAATTGGCGCAACATTAGCCTTACCAGCAAATACTTCTCTGTAGTCTTGTGTTCCTAAACTACCAGAAATACCACCTAAGTCAATGGTTAAAAATTCAAGATTTTCAAATAAAAATGAGAATGGTGTGAACTCTACGCCTTGAACTAACTTGGACTTATGGTAGATTGATAAGTCGTCTTTGGAAATACACAAAGCCGAATTATATACATCGTAATAACTTTCTGAATTAATGAATTTCCGAGCGGTCTCACTTAAATTCTGATTTGAATCATAGGCTTTGTAGGTTGAGGCCCCTACAATAATTGTTAATTGCGGATATTTTTCTATTAATTTCCTTAATCGAATAAGCTCAGTTGTATATTCTATTTTATTTTCCCACAAGCCATCTACTATTGCTGTTTCAGGACCTATTAGGTAATCAACTGTTGAATCTAGTTCTGGTTCGGCTAGCTCTATAAATTTTTCTAATTGCTCTAGCGAAGAAAGTCCGTCAAACTTTTCAAAATATGGATCAATGTTTGGTTGAACAACTACAATATTAACCTCCTCGCCCTTTTCTTCTGTTGAAATGAATAGATTAAACACAAAAGGTAAAATCAAAATAATGCTAGGCAAACGGTATACTTTTTTATTCTTGAATGAGTGATAAACAACCACATTGAAGAGCAAAACCCATAAGCTACCCCCTAATACTCCTGTATACTCATACCATTGAATGACACTAGGATATGTTGAAAACACATTCCCCAATGTTAGCCAAGGCCATGATAAATCCCAGTTAAGGTGTAAATATTCAAAGCCTAACCAAAAGGTTATGAATGCCCACCATGCTCTTCTGTCATTAAATTTGGCGCGAACAATTGAAAACAACAGAATAACACTTGACATTAGTAAACTATTGACAAGTACAGCAGCTATCACTCCGAACAGACTTGCGTGATAAATCCAATAGGTTGTTCCTGAATTCCAAAGTGCAAATACGATGAAAGAGTAAAAAAATACATGCTTCTTAGTTGGTGTATTTTCAACAATAGAAAACAATGGTGCTAATGCAAAAAATATAAGAAAGGGAAATCCACCTGAGGGCCACGAAAAAACTAATAATAAGGCTGAAGTAAAACTAAGTAATAGGTTACGATACATCTTTTTGTATTATTGCAGTAACAAATATCGTATTTATTGAGCATTTTAAGACACATACCGAATCTAATTACGTTAGGTAATTTATTTTTTGGCTTATTAGCTATCCAATTCGCTTATTCAAACGACTTGTACTCGGCATCGCTATGTATTTTAAGTGGTGCTTTTCTAGATTTTTTTGACGGTTTCTTCGCCAGACTATTGAAGGTGAGTGGTGAACTAGGCAAACAACTTGACAGCCTTGCAGATTTAATCACCTTTGGTGTAGCCCCAAGTGTAATTGTATTCCAGCTAATTTTATTGTCCGAATCAGAACTAAGCACTATTGCTTATGTCGCTTTTTTAATACCACTATTTTCAGCTTACAGATTAGCGAAGTTTAATATAGATTCTAATCAGTCCGATACATTTATTGGTCTTCCAACACCAGCAAACGCCCTATTTTTTATATCCATACCAATTGCTACACACTTTAATGGTGAAGATGTTTTATTAGAGTTTTTATCGCAAAAAACAGTTCTGATTGTATTTGTTATTGGCTTATGCTTGCTTATGGTATCAAGTATAAATTTCATAGCACTAAAGTTTAAGACCTTCAATTGGAAGGGTAATGAATACCGATTTATATTAGTTGGAATAAGTGTAATATTATTATTGCTTTTCCATTTTGTAGCTATACCAATTATTATACTTTTGTACACAGTATTATCGCTCATTAATAATCCAAGAAAATGAAATTTATTGCAGAGATTGATGTAATGCCTCTCAAGGCACTTTTAGATCCACAAGGAAAAGCCGTAAGCGGCAGCATGAAGAATGTTGGTTTGCCTGAAATAACCAATGTAAGAATTGGCAAACATATCACCTTGGAAATAGAAGCAAAAGATAAGTCTGAGGCAAGTGAAAAAGTTGATAAAGCTTGTACAGAATTACTTTGCAATCAAATTATGGAAGGTTACAAATTTGAAATCTACGAAGCTGAATTAGCTTCTTAGTTCAAAGTTTTCTCCTAAATAAACTCTCCTAACTTGTTCGTCTGCTGCTAACTCCTCTGCAGTACCTGACTTTAGTATTTTACCCTCGAACAAAAGATAGGCTCTATCAGTGATGGAAAGTGTTTCATGAACATTATGATCTGTAATTAATATCCCAATATTTCGGTCTTTTAATTTAGAGACTATATGTTGAATATCTTCAACAGCAATAGGGTCTACTCCTGCAAAAGGCTCATCTAATAGAATAAATTTAGGGTCAGTAGCTAGACATCGTGCTATTTCTGTTCGTCTTCGCTCACCTCCAGAAAGTAAATCTCCAAGGCTTTTTCTAATATGCTGAAGTCCAAACTCGTCTAATAATGATTCTAGTTTTATAGACTGCTCTTTTTTACTTAAATCAGTCATTTCTAATACTGCTAAAATATTATCTTCAACACTTAGCTTTCTGAAAACAGATGCTTCTTGTGAAAGATAACCTATACCCATCTGAGCTCTTCGATACATCGGTTCTTCCGTAACTTCATCAGCATCTAAGAAGACCTTTCCAGCATCTGGCTTAACAAGACCAACCATCATGTAAAAAGAAGTTGTTTTTCCTGCTCCATTGGGACCTAAAAGACCAACTATTTCACCCTGGTTTACTTCCAAAGAAACCTCGTTGACGACTTTTCTATTTCGGTACTTTTTGACAATATGTTGTGCGTTCAACTTCATTATTTATCTTGAAATTTAGCAGATACCTTAATACTCAACTCGTACAACAGCATCAGCGGAAAAGTCACTAAAATTAAACTCATAATGTCTGGAGGTGTAATAATAGCGGCTAAAATCATAAGTATAACTAAGGAATGCTTTCTATATTGCCTTAAGAACTCAGGCGAAATTAATCCTAACTTACTGAGGAAATAAATAAGAATAGGTAATAAGAATACTATACCATTTGCTAAGCAGACAGTAGTTACTGTCGAAATAAAGGAGTTTAAATTAATCTGATTTACTACTTGAGAACTGACTTGATAATTACCAAGAAACTGAACAGATAATGGAGCTACAGCATAGTATCCAAATAATACTCCAAGAATAAAGAGTAATGAGGTGTAAAACACAACACCTCTAGAGTATTTTTTTTCGCTACCATGTAAAGCAGGCTTTATAAAACGCCAAATTTCCCAAAAAACATATGGAAAGGCACACACAAAACCAGCAACTAAAGATGATACTATATGTGTACTAAACTGACCTGACATTTTTATGTTCATTAATTCAAATGGTGCTTCTTTAATACACAATGCCTCTCCAAAGTGTAGAGTTTCAGATAGCCAACAGAAAAATTTATAGGTAGGAAAGTCAGGGCTTTTTGATGCCAAAATTATCTTATCGAATAGAAATTCTGGAAATATAAATGCCAAAGTAGTGAAGACTAAAATAGCCACAGCACTTCTGATAAGATGCCATCTTAAAATTTCTAAATGATCTAAAAAAGAATGTTCCTTCTCCTCTCCAATTTTTCTCATTATAAAATACCTTCTTTTAGTATGTCATGAATATGTACTATGCCGTGGTATGAGTCTCCCTTACAAACTATAAGTTGCGAAATATTATTGTCTTCCATAATAGTTAATGCCTTCGTTGCCAACTCATTCCATTCGATAGTTTTTGGCTTGTCGCACATAATGTCTTTAGCTTTTAGAGTGCTCCAATCTGAACCTTCATTTTCAAGCATTCTCCTTATATCTCCATCAGTAATTACACCAAGAAGCTGATTGTTTTCAATAACAGCAGTTGCTCCCAATCGCTTGTTTGATATTTCTACTATTACATTTTTAATAGTCTCATTTGGAAGGACGCTAGGCATGGAATTATCAGAACACAAATCATCAACTTTAAAAAATAGTTTTTTACCTAAAGCTCCTCCAGGATGAAATTTAGCAAAATCTATATCTGAAAAATTCCTGCATTCCAACAAAGAAACGGCTAAAGCATCCCCGATTACCAACTGTGCAGTAGTACTTGTTGTTGGTGCAAGATTGTTTGGACAAGCCTCCTTATCAACCTTTGAAAGTATTGTCCAATTAGATTGTTGAGACAGGTATGATTCAGAATTTCCAGTAATGGCAATAATCGAATTCCCCATGTCTTTTAAAAGAGGAATAAGTGTTTTTATTTCAGCTGTTGAACCGCTTTTGGAAATGCAAACTACAATATCTTCGCTTTGAATATTTCCTAAATCACCATGTAGGGCATCAGCGGCATGCATAAATATAGATGGCTGACCTGTGGAATTAAAGGTAGATACCATCTTCTGAGCAATGTTTGCACTTTTACCTATGCCAGTAACAATTAATCGTCCCTTAGAGTTTAGAATTTCTTGAACAACTTTGCCAAAATCATCATCAATAAAATCAAGAAGTTTTAGAATAGATTGACCTTCTAACTCAATGGTTGATTTTGCAATAGATTTTATTTCATTAATTGATTTCAATAGACTAAATTTGATTTAATAAAATAAATTCTCTAATTTTAGAGGGATTACTTTGAAGCAAAAGTATCAAATTTTAGCTTGATTATAATTAAATGACTCTACAGATTACATCTCTTACGGATGAACTTCAAAAATATTTTGGATTCAACCGTTTTAAAAGCCAACAAGAAGCCATCATTCAAAATACACTTGATGGTTATGATGCTTTTGTAATCATGCCAACAGGCGGAGGTAAGTCTATGTGTTATCAACTACCTGCCCTTATCAGTGATGGATGTGCAGTAGTTATTTCTCCACTGATAGCATTAATGAAAAATCAAGTAGATGCTATTAGAGGGTTTAACGACAGCGACTCAATAGCTCATGTCCTTAATTCCTCCCTTTCCAAAAAAGATGTAGCAAAGGTTAAAGAGGATGTTGAAAGCGGTAAAACAAAACTTCTTTATGTAGCCCCCGAATCCCTCACTAAACAAGAAAACATAGATTATCTGAAAGATAAAAAAATCTCATTTTATGCTATCGATGAAGCACATTGCATTTCCGAATGGGGTCATGACTTTAGACCAGAATATAGAAATCTAAAAAAAATAATAGAAAATATTGGACGTGCTCCGATAATTGCTCTTACGGCTACCGCTACTACTAAGGTTAGAGAAGACATTCAAAAGAATTTAGGAATAACTGATTGCCCTGTTTTCTTCGATTCATTCAATAGAAACAATCTTTACTACGACATCAGACCAAAAATTGATGTTGAAAAAGAAATCATTAAGTATATTAAACAGAATGAAGGCAAGTCTGGGATTGTATACTGCCTAAGTAGAAAAAAGGTTGAGGAAATTGCCGAAACTCTTCAAGTAAATGGCATCAATGCACTGCCCTATCATGCTGGTTTAGAGAATAAAACACGTGTCAAACATCAAGATGCTTTCCTTATGGAAGATGTGGATGTTATTGTTGCAACAATAGCTTTCGGAATGGGGATTGACAAACCTGACATCCGATACGTTATTCACCACGATATACCTAAAAGTTTAGAGAGCTATTACCAAGAAACGGGACGAGCAGGGCGTGATGGCGGAGAAGGTAATTGCGTGACCTTTTATAGCTATAACGACATTGAAAAACTTGAAAAGTTTTTACAAGGTAAGCCAGTAGCTGAACAAGAAATCGGACGTCAACTCATACTAGAAACCATCTCTTTTGCCGAAACGTCCATGTGCAGAAGGAAATATATTCTACACTATTTTGGTGAATCGTTTGACGAAGCCAATTGCAATGAAATGTGTGATAATTGCCGACATCCAAAACCTAAATTTAATGGTGAAGAGTATATCACACAATTAATAGAATGTGTCTTTGCTGTAAACGAAAGGCTAAAAGCAAAAGAAATAGTTAAAGTACTGGTTGGGGAAAGTAATGCCCTAATCAAACAACATAAGTCAGAAACTCTTGAAGAATATGGAAAAGGTAATCATAAATCCAAAGGGTTTTGGCATGCTGTTATTCGTCAGTCTCTGGTTAAAGGATTATTAGTAAAAGAAATTGAGAGCTATGGAATTCTTAAAATCTCTGAAAAAGGAAAAGAATTTTTGAAAGAATCCTATGAAGTGCTATTTACAGAAGACCACGATTACGATGCTATCAATTCCAAAAATGCAGCTAGTAGCAACCAAAAATCTGCTGCTGCTGATACTGTGCTTTTCAAAAACTTGAAAGATCTCAGAAAAAAGTTTGCTAAGTCAAAAGAACTTCCTCCAAATATAATATTTTCTGAAGCTTCTCTGATTGATATGGCTAATCAGTATCCAATTACCACTGAAGAGTTAAGTCAAATTCATGGTGTTGGACAAGGAAAAGCCAATAAATTTGGTAGACCATTTTTAGATTACATTAAGGAATATGTTGAGGAGAATGATATCGTAAGACCTGAAGATATGGTCATTAAAACTATTGCCAAACAGTCAAGCAATAAAGTGTATATCATTCAAAGCATAGACAGAAAATTATCTATTGAAGATATCGCCTCTGCCAAAGGGCTGACAGTAGAAGACCTTATCACTGAAATTGAAACAATAGTAGAATCAGGAACAAAAATAAACCTGAACTATTATCTGGACGATATCATTGATGAATACCAAGAAGAGGAGCTTATTGATTTCTTTAAAAACTCTGAAGAAGCAACTTTTGATGAAGCTAGAAATGAATTCGAAGAAGACGAATATACAGATGAAGAGTTAAGACTTTTCAGAATAAAGTTTATCTCTGATGTTGCTAACTAGCTCCTAACTGCTAACCAACTCATTAATCCTATACTGTGCTTTAAAGCGGCTTCCTCAACATTGAAATTAGGGTTGTGCAAGTGTTTTCTAGTTCCACTTTTATCCCCAACTCCTATCCTGTAAAAACACGATGGAACATGATGCGAATAATAGGCAAAATCCTCTGCAGTCATTCGCTTTGGAATTTTTATAACGCTATTGCTACCCATAAACTCTGAAGCTTGATGAAAGCAATGTTCAGTAAACGGCACATCATTTTTTAAAAATGGGTAGCCTTTACGAATTTCAAGATTACATTC
>CBDIDR010000002.1:0-19966 GCA_965277895.1 Flavobacteriales bacterium | reverse complement strand
AGGGTTTTAGAGTCCGATACCGTGAAATTCAATAATGAAACCATAAATTCGGAAACGAAACGATACCTATTACTCAACAAGCCAAAAGACTTTTTAACCTTAACCGATGATCCAAGGAAAAAAAATGTGTTTGAATTAATCGACAAAGCATGTAAAGAGCGTATTTATCCTGTTGGCAGACTCGACAAACAAACATCAGGGCTACTCCTCTTTACCAACGATGGTGAGCTTTCTAAAAAGCTAACTAATCCGAGAAAACGTGTAAAGAAAATCTTTCATGTGACTTTAGATAAAAACCTAAAGTCATTGGATATGCAGAAAATCGTTGACGGCGTTATGGTCGACGGTTATAAAGTAGATATAGAGGCTATTTCATACATTCAAAACTCACCAAAAAAAGAAGTTGGAGTAGAAATACATATCGGTAAAAATAGTACTCTAAAAAATGTTTTTGAAAATCTTGGCTATAAAATTGTTAAATTGGACAGGGTTTATTTTGCTGGTCTAACCAAAAAAGATATTGCTAGAGGTCGCCACAGGTTTTTATCAGAAAAAGAAATATCTATGCTAAAGATGATATAAATCGAATACTAAATTTTGAAATATAGCCGTTAAAAAATTATGCGAATCGTAAAGCGAATTATTCTGACCCTTATAATCTTTGGCATTCTTGTCTTCGGAGCATCTGCTACTTTAATTTATCTGAAACAAGATAATCTAGAACAAATTGTAATTGAAGAAATCAACAAACAGCTTAAATCTGAAATTTCGGTAGGTGATATTTCATTTTCTGCCATCAAAAATTTCCCTTACGTAAGTGTTGAGTTTGACAAACTCATGATATTGGATGCTTTTCAGGAAGATACACTTTGTAAAATAGATGAGGTAAATGTAAAATTCAACGCTCTAGATCTTTACAACAAAATTTATATTATTCAAGAAATTTCACTTGCCAATGGGTATGTATCAATTTATTATAAAGATGGACTTCCAAACTATGAAATATGGAATACTAAAAGTGATACTGCTGCGTCAGAAAGCATAGACTTCGGACTAGAAAATGTTGCACTTAACAACATTAAAATAAAATATGTAGACAATGGCTTGGCAAGTGAGTTCGTAATTAAAGAAACCCTACTGAAATTAAATATTGAAGACAACAATACATTTATTGATATTGATGCTCAACTATTAAATAAAAGATTATCACTAAACAATATCAATCATCTCCCAAATGAAAATATCAATTTAAATACTGAAATGTCAATTGACTCATTTGGTATAAATATTACCACTGACTTAAGCCTTAGAGATATTCCTTTTAATTTAGAGGTAAAACAAACCAAGGAAACTTTAAACGTTAATATTATAGCTAAAGAACTTGACATCGTTTCTACATTAGATATTCTCCCTAAAGATTATTTGTCTGCACTTGAAGATTACGATATTACAGGAAAAAGCTCGTTCAAACTCAAATTTATAACCGACCAACAAAAAGAAGCCGCAATTGATGTTGACTTTACGCTGAAAAATGGAACAGTGAAAAGTGATGTTATTCCATTTGATTTGGAACAATTATCATTAAATGGGAATTACACCAATGGGGCTAAAAGAACAGATGAAACCACTCAGATAGATTTGAAGGATATTCAGCTCATCGCCAACAATGAGCCTATTTTAGCAAATGCCACCATAAACGGGCTAGAAAACCCTAAAATTAAAACTGATATCTCTTCTCAGCTCAATCTATCTGAACTTGAAAAATGGGGCTACAAATCAGACCTAAAATCAATTGACGGAAATGCCACTTACGAAGTGTCCTACTACGGAAATGTTGGTCTAAAAAATAATATTGATTACGATATTGCAATGGCTAAAAAGTCCGCAGACATATCTATTGAAAATTTAAGCCTTACCATTGACGATCAGAGTCCAAAACTCTCTAACTCAAATGTAAAATTAAAAGTTGTTGATGACCATTTAGACATTGAACAATTGGAAGGTACGCTCGCCAAAGAAAGTAAGTTCAAATTTATTGGCGCTATTGAAAATGTATTCTCTTACCTATTCTTAAAAAATTCACCCTTAAAAATTGCCGGTGAATTTAACTCTAAGTGGATGATATTTGACGAATTAATGCAGAGCGATACTACTTCGGAAACTAACTCAAGCGAAGTAAAAGCCGTTCAACTACCAGACGACATTATCGCAAATGTGAAATTCAACTTAGATGATTTCACCTACGACCGTTTTCATATGCGGAATTTTCACAGCGATATTAAGTATAAAAACAAAAAACTAAACGTCAATAATATTGAGCTTGAAACTATGTCAGGGAAAATCACTTCTAACCTAACATTTGAGCAATTAAGGGATGGGAAGATGAGACTAATTAGTACAACTTTGCTAGACAACATTAATGTACGACAGTTGTTTTATGAGTTTCATAATTTCGGGCAAAGCACCATGAGGCATAAACACCTAAAAGGTAAAATAGACTCAGAGATTTACTTGCGAAATGAGTGGGATAAATACTTTAATCCTATTGACGAGCACTTGTATTCTTTTATAGATGTTAATATAAATAACGGTGAACTATTAGAGTTTGAACCTCTCATGGAAATGTCCGACTACATCAGTGTAAATGAGCTAAAACGAATAAAATTTTCTAACTTAGAGAACCAAATTGAGATAAAAAACAACAAAATTGAAATCCCATTTATGGAAATTTATTCCTCAGCATTAGATATGGCTGGCTCAGGAAGTCATACATTTGACAATGAAATGGATTATGAATTTAAGATTTTGTTGAACGAAATTTTAGGTAATAAATTCAAAAGAAAACACAAAAGAAAGTTTCAGAATTTGGTGTAGTAGAAGATGATGGAATTAAAGGTATGACTCTCTTTCTAAAAATGAAAGGCTCTGTTGACAACCCAGATATTTCGTACAATACACTAAAACTGAGAGAATCACTTGACAAGGGCTTCAAAAAAGAAAAGAAAAAGTTAAAAGATGTTGTAAAAAGTGAGTTTGGCGACAAACCATCGGAACAGCAAATTGAAGACCAGCCTGACTACGACAGTATCATTGAATGGGAGGAATAAACATATATAGTAAGAGAAAGAATTGGAAAATTCTTCTTGTAATCTTTGCAAGTATTATAGCTCTAGTTTCTTTAAGCTATACCAATAATTTAGTTAGTGAGCTAGATAAAGAAGAACGTAAGAAAATAGAGCTTTGGGCAGAAGCTACCTATCAGTTAGTAAACTCAGGTATGGGCCCAACAAATAATATCCTGGCAAGTAGGATAATGCAAGAAAATACTACTATTCCTATTATTCTTACTAATGAAGTTGGTGAAATAATAGGTGATAGAAATCTACCTGATAGGAAATTTCGTGATGCGTATCTCAAAAAGCAGTTAGAGATAATGAGCGAACAACATGAACCAATTAAAATAGAGGCAACTATGAATGGGGAAGTTATTCTGACTCAGTACCTTTATTACAAAGATTCATATATACTTTCTCAGCTTCGTTTTTACCCTTTCCTTCAACTGGTAGTCATCTTCTTTTTCATATTAATTGCATATTTAGCATTTAACCGTTCCCGAAAATCAGAACAAAATTTAGTCTGGGCAGGAATGGCAAAAGAAACTGCTCACCAAATAGGCACTCCTCTTTCCTCGCTAATGGCTTGGGTTGAAATATTAAAAAACAAGGAGGGCATGTCTGAAATATGTGAGGAAATAAATAAGGATGTCGTCCGCTTAGAAACGATCACTGAACGCTTCTCTAAAGTTGGATCAAAACCAAACTTAGATAATCAAAATATCTACGATATTTTATCAAGCTCCGTGAGTTATTTGCAGAATAGACTTTCATCAAACGTCAATATTACTCTAGATAATCAATGTAATGACGCTAATGCCCCTATTAATGCTACACTGTTTGAATGGGTAATTGAAAACATTTGCAAAAATGCGGCTGATGCCATGAATGGAAAAGGTAAAATCACAATTACCATTCAATCAAAAGCAGAATTTTTAACTATCGAAATCAAAGACAATGGCAAAGGGCTTTCAAAAAATAATTTCAAACGTATTTTCGAGCCAGGTTTTACCACTAAAAAAAGAGGATGGGGCTTAGGGTTGTCGCTGTCTAAACGAATAATAGAAGAATATCACTTAGGAAAACTATTTGTGAAATCATCCAGTCCAGAGGGAACGGTCTTTTGTATATCCCTCCACAGAAATTAATTGCTACAACTGCCTTTCCCACGCTTGAAGAGATACTCTTGATGGTACTCTTCGGCTCTATAAAATATTTCGGAAGGAACAATTTGAGTCACTACAGGATTTTTAAACTTATCCGAATCATCCAAAGCTTTCATCGTTTTAATGGCAATATCTTTTTGCTCATCATCGTGATAAAATACCGCAGAACGGTATTGGGTTCCCACATCAGGCCCTTGTCTGTTTAAAGTCGTTGGGTTATGATTTTCCCAAAAAATATTAATTAACTCCTCAAATGACACTTGCTTAGGGTCGTAAAGAACTTCAACCGCTTCAGCGTGATTAGTGTTTTCATAGCACACTTCTTTGTATGTAGGGTTTTTAGTATCACCGCCAATATAACCAACGTCAGTTGAATAAACCCCTTTTAGTGATCTATACAATTCTTCTACACCCCAAAAACAACCTGCTGCAAAAGTGGCCTTTTTGAGAGAGTCATTAGCTATAAATCGGATGCTGATACTGTTGACACAATGACGTGTGTTTTCAGGTGTCAGTTTCTCTCCAAGAAATACATGACCAAGATGACCGTCACATTTTGCACAAGTAATTTCTGTACGTTCATATCCTAAATGAAAATCAGAGTATTTATTTATAGCACCTTCCTTAACTTTATCAAAAGCAGGCCAACCACAACCCGCATCAAACTTGGATGAAGAATCATATAAATGATTTCCACAAGCACGGCAAACGAAAATGCCTGCTTCATAAAAATTATCGTATTCACCAGTAAATGGAGCTTCCGTGCCTTTATCAACTATGACTCTTCTTTCTTCTGGTGTTAGATTTTCAAAATAATTGTGATCCATAGGTTTTGTTGAATTAGTTTTAGTTTGACACGAAATTAATAATGGTAATGCAATGCAAAAATACAGCATTAGAAAAAATGATTTCGTTGCTCTATCGCCAAATTTCTTATTTACTTTTGCGGGGTGAGTGGTATCTATATTCATATTCCGTTTTGTAAGCAGCAATGTCATTATTGCGATTTTCATTTTTCGACTTCCTTAAACAATAAGAACGAGCTGTTGGATGCTCTAGTGTCTGAAATGAAAATAAGAACTCCTTTTTTGGACGGTACAAAGATACGGACTATTTATTTTGGAGGCGGAACACCTAGCATCCTTTCTTCTGATGAACTAAATAAATTGTTTGACCATTTAAGTAATCAATTTGACCTCTCTGAGGTAAGTGAAATTACTATTGAAGCAAATCCCGATGATTTGACTTTAGAAAAAATAAAAGTCATATCTAAAACGCCAATAAATAGATTTAGCATTGGTGTCCAATCTTTTCATAAACCGGATTTAGAATACATGAACAGAGCCCATAATGTAGATCAAGCCAAGGCTAGTATTAAAAATGTGCAAGATGCAGGCTGGGAAAACATTAATATAGATTTAATTTATGGAACACCAACCCTAAATAATGACATGTGGGCCGAGAATATGCAACACGTCATTGACTTTAATGTTCCGCATCTATCAGCCTACGGACTGACGGTCGAAGAAAAAACACCACTGCATCATGCTATTAAAACAGGAAAGCAAACACCATTAGATGAGCTAAAAAGTAAAATACAATTTGAGATGTTAATGGAGTTCATACCTAAAAATGGATTAGAGCAGTACGAAATATCAAATTTTGCTAAAAAAGGATTTGAGGCAAAACACAATGGTAGTTACTGGACTGATGATATTTACTTGGGGCTTGGGCCATCGGCACATTCTTTTGATGGTAATCGCAGACTGTGGAATGTATCTAATAATGTGAAGTATATTAAAAGTCTACAAAAACAAAAATTACCTTTAGAGTTTGAAGAATTATCTGAAGTTCAACGCTACAATGAGTATATACTTACTGCCTTGAGAACAAAAAATGGAGCAAATTTCAATTATATAAAATCACGTTTTTCGCCATTTTTGGTCGATTTTTTCCATTTTTCAACAAAAAAATGGCTTTTTTCTGGCGAAATCATCAAAAATGAAGAGATATATACTTTATCAAAAAAAGGTAAATTAATAGCAGATTGGCTGTCATCGGACTTATTTTATACAGAATAATTCCTTAAATAATCGAAAAAACAGCATTTTCAATCATTTTTATCAATTTTTTGACCTTTTTTAGTCGTTTTTATTCATTTTTAAGCATTTTTCACGAAAAACTATCAGCTAAAAATAATTCACTATTTTCCACTCTTTTTTAATCAAAAATCAATGATTTTTTGTTGTTTTTTGACGGTTTTTAATGATTTTTAATCAATTTTTGACGTTTTAGACGAAAAATGAAGACTTAAAGAATTGATTTTATTTAATAGACACAAAATTTGGTTTATTTTCAAAGAAATTAAATACTTTTAGAGCATGATTGCTCACATTACCCACAAAAACAAAGAATTCAAAGTTGATTTATCAAAACCCATTGATATTTCCATCCCTCTTAAAAACGGAACCGATAACCCAAGCGCATGGTATTTGCCACCAGTTAAAATGGAAGCCGTAGAAATGGGCGACTGGGTAGGAGAAGTGAAAAGAGGCGGCTCCGTCAACTTTTTTAATATTTATTTTAACCCTCACGGACATGGTACACATACAGAGTGCGTTGGGCATATTTCAAAAGACAAGGAGTCTATCAACGATAATGTTAAAACATTCTTTTTTCTATCACAATTAATAAGCGTTGAACCAATAGTTTTGGAAGGAGACAGTATAATTACAAAAGAGTCTATCGAAGAAAAGTTTGATGAAGAATGTGAAGCAATAATCATCAGGACATTACCTAATTCGGCAGACAAACTCAACAAACACTACTCCAATACAAACCCCCCATTTCTACAAGAAGAAGCTGCTAATTTTTTGAGAGAAAAAGGCATAAAACACTTACTTATTGATTTACCGTCTGTTGACAAAGAAGAAGATGGAGGAGTGTTAGCCGCTCATCATGCTTTTTGGGACTTTCCAAAAAACACACGATTCGACTGTAGCATTACCGAACTTATTTATGTGCCATCAGAAATAAAGGACGGTAACTACTTGCTTAACCTCACTTTTGCTCCTTTTGACAACGATGCTAGTCCGAGCCGCCCAACTTTATATTCAATATTATGATTGAAGAGCTTAGGGAGTATTGTTTATCCAAAAAATTTGTCAGTGAAAGTTTTCCATTTGATGAAAGCACTTTGGTTTTCAAAGTTCACAATAAAATGTTCGCTTTGTTTTCTTTAGAAAAAGACCCTTTAAGAATTAACCTAAAGTGTGACCCCGAAAAAGCAATAGAATTAAGAGAAGAATATTGGCAAGTAATTCCTGGCTATCATTCGAATAAAAAACATTGGAACACCGTTATTATTGACCAACTTACTTTAAGTCAAGTATGTGAATGGATTGAACATTCCTATAATTTAGTATGGGAAAAATTACCGAAGAAGCTGAAAATCTAGTACAAAAAACTGTTGTAAGGAAATCGCTTAGCGTGAATTTCTTTAGCCATTTCATATAGCAAATCTCTAAATCCATCAAAGTTTTCTTTCTGAAGAGCCGATATAAATACACTATCTCCTGACTTTGCCATCCACGTTTTTTTCCATTCATCAAGAGAAATATTAGCTTTAGTAGAAGGAGTTAAATCATCCTCCTCCTTTTTTTCATACGTAAAGGCATCAACCTTATTGAATACCATAACCGTTGGCTTTTCTGAAGCATTGATTTCATCCAAAGTTTTGTTTACAATATCTATTTGCTCTTCAAAATTAGGATGAGAAATGTCTACCACGTGCAAAAGAATATCGGCCTCACGAACTTCGTCAAGAGTAGATTTAAAACTCTCTACTAACTGATGTGGCAGCTTTCTAATGAAACCAACAGTATCAGATAAAAGAAAGGGCAAATTACCAATTACTACTTTACGAACGGTAGTATCTAAGGTCGCAAAAAGCTTATTTTCAGCAAATACATCCGACTTGGATAAGCGATTCATAATGGTCGATTTCCCAACATTAGTATAGCCTACCAAAGCTACACGCACTAATGCACCACGATTACCTCTTTGAATAGCTTTTTGCTTATCTATTTGAACTAATTTGGTTTTGAGTAATGCTATTTTTTGTTGGATAATTCGTCTATCGGTTTCAATCTGTGTTTCACCAGGGCCACGCATACCTATACCCCCTTTTTGCCTTTCAAGGTGTGTCCACATACGCGTTAAACGTGGCAAAAGATATTGGTACTGAGCCAACTCAACTTGTGTGCGAGAATGGGCTGTACGAGCTCTAGAAGCAAAAATATCAAGTATCAGATTACTCCTATCCATAATTTTGCATTCCAACTCTTTTTCTAAGTTTCGCAATTGAGAAGGACCTAGCTCATCATCAAAAATAACAAGAGCAATTTCATGTTCCTTCATAAAGGCTTTAACCTCTAAAAGTTTTCCTTTTCCAATGAAGGTTTTAGGATTAGCAAAAGGTAATTTTTGAGTAAAATGTTTGACTGCTACCGCTCCTGCTGTATGAGCTAAAAAATCCAGTTCTTCTAAGTATTCTTTAGCCTGTTCAGCGTTTTGGTCATTGGTGATTAAACCCACCAAAACAGCTTTTTCTTCTTTAAATTCGTGAGTTAACTTTTTACTCATTTATAACCAACTAGGAGGTAAGCAAAGAAGAATACAAGCTAAAGCTAGAGCAAAAAATATAAAATTAGTTCTGTGGTGTTTTGACTCATTCGATTTCTTGGATTTGGAACGAGCAATAGTAACTAAAACCAAAGCAACAGTCATCAATAAAGGGTGTTCTAAAGCGTACAAACGCGAAAGAGAATCTCCCATGGCTTCTCCCATGCTTTTGACGTTTGGACTAACAAAATATAAAACAGCTCCAACTGTCCATTGAAGATGAATTAAAATCATAGAAACTAATACAAATTTATTAGAGTATTTATCAAAAGAAGTGCCTGTTATCCAACCCCTCAAAGAATTCAATAACACCACAAAAATCATAATAAATAGCACAAATGGCAAATAAGAGTGTAAATGCAAAAGTCCTGTATACATAGTAAATATATTTTATGCAAATGTAAGGAATTAAATCCGTCAGTATTTTGTAATTTAACTCCCTAAATTTGACACTAACAATGAAAACCTGTTTTTTAATTCTTACATCGGTATTTTTAAGCCTAAATGCCTTTGCTCAGCATACTTTTCCAATAAATGGTGTTGCCAATTCTTTTGACGCAACTCATGTTTTTACGAATGCGACTCTAGTCATTTCACCACAGGAAACCATCGATAACGGAACACTTATCATAAAAGATGACAAAATCATAAGTGCTAGTTCTGATACTAGCTTTCCGCAAGGAGCGATTATTCACGACATGACAGGTAAATATATTTACCCCTCTTTTATTGACCTAAATTCCTCTTATGGGATTGAGAAGCCTAAAAAAGTAAGTTGGAAGCCATCACCACAATATAAAAGCAATACTAAAAGTGGAGCGGGGTGGAATGAAGCTATTCACCCTGAGGTAAATGCCAATAGTATATTTGGCGTTGATAATGATAAGGCTGAAAGCTACCGTTCGTCAGGTTTTGGTGTCGTTTTAAGCCATCAAGACAACGGTATAGCAAGAGGCAGCGGAGTTGTTGTAACCCTAGCTAACGAAAGTGAAAACATTAGTATTCTAAAAGGTAAAGCCAGTGCACACTACTCATTAAGTAAAGGAACCTCTAGGCAAAAATACCCCAGCTCTTTGATGGGAACATTGGCACTAATTCACCAAACCTATTTAGATGCCGAATGGTATGACCAAGGAAATACCAAAGAATACAACCGCTCATTGGAAGCTTGGAATGAATTACAAGATGTTCCACAATTTTTTGAAGTAAGAGACAAGCTCGATATTTTTAGAGTTCACAAAATTGCCGATGAATTTGAAATTGACTACACCATAGTCGGAAATGGCGACGAATACCAGCGTCTTAATGAGCTCGCAGAAACTAATTTTTCACTGATTGTCCCACTGAATTTTCCCGATGCATATGATGTAAGTAATCCGCAAGCAGCACAAATGGTATCGCTTAAAAAGATGAAGCATTGGGAACTTGCTCCTTCAAATCCAGCCCGCTTGTTTGAAAAAGGCATTTTTACCGCTTTCACCTCAAGTGACTTAGAAAAAAGAAGTGATTTTATAAGTAAAATAAAAGAGGCTATTGCTCATGGTTTGTCTGAACAAGACGCCTTATCAGCACTAACGACTAATCCAGCAGAACTATTAGAAATGAGTAGTCAATTAGGTACATTAGAAGCTGGTAAAATGGCAAACTTCCTAGTATGCTCTGCTCCTATTTTTGACTCTGGAGAAATTCAAAGCAACTGGATTCAAGGTAAAGAGTATTCTATCAAAAAAGAACAAACTATTGATTTGAGAGGGACTTTTCTAAGTAATGAAAAGGATACAATCATCATCAGTGGTTCTGCAGAAAAAATAAAAGGGCAGCTAAAACGAGACACTCTTGAATTTAAAACTAAATTAGAACAAGAAGGTCCGCACCTAACATTGCAATACGAATTAGATGACGGAGTTTATAGAGTAAATAGTTTATTTTCAAATGACATCCTTAAAGGAGATATTATACTCCCCAATGGCGATAGTCGACAATGGTCAGCTCAATTGATTGAAGCATTTGAAAAAGATGAGGAAGAGAAAAAGGAAGAAGAGAATAAGATTACTAAGGATGCAGAAGTTTGGTTCCCGAATATGGCATACGGTTGGGAAGACAAGCCTAGTCAGGATAATATTATTTTCAGAAATGCTACTGTTTGGACAAATGAAGCTGTTGGCACTATACAAGAAGCTGATGTAGCTATTTCAAAAGGTAAAATTCTAAAAGTCGGTATAGACATCATTGCCGAAGAGCTTTTCAAAAATGAAGAGTTTCAAGAAATTGATGCCAAAGGACTTCACCTCACCTCTGGAATTATTGACGAACACTCTCATATTGCCATCAGTAGAGGGGTAAATGAAGGCACACAAGCCAGTAGTGCAGAGGTTAGCATTGCAAACGTTGTTAACTCAGACGATATTAATATTTACCGTCAGCTTTCAGGAGGTGTTACTACCGCTCAACTTTTACATGGCTCAGCAAATCCAATTGGCGGGCAATCAGGTATCATCAAATTCCGTTGGGGAAGTTCACCTGAAGAAATGAAGTTTGAAGGGGCTGATGGCTTTATCAAGTTCGCATTAGGAGAAAATGTAAAACAATCAAATTGGGGCGATTATGAACGCATCCGTTTCCCACAAACACGAATGGGTGTTGAACAAGTCTTTTACGATCACTTTTTGAGGGCGAGAGCCTACGAGCAAGAATGGGAAAAATACAACAGCCTATCCTTATCTGAAAAGAGAAAAACACAAGCTCCAAGGGAAGATTTAGAAATGAACACGCTTGTTGAAATACTCAACAAAGAACGATTTATTACCTGTCACTCTTATGTGCAATCTGAAATAAATATGCTTATGCACGTAGCTGATTCAATGGGTTTCACACTAAATACCTTTACGCATATTTTGGAAGGTTATAAAGTAGCAGACAAAATGAAAACCCATGGTGCTGGTGCCTCCACTTTCTCAGACTGGTGGGCATATAAATTTGAAGTTAATGACGCTATACCTTACAACGCATCTATACTTGCGGATATGGGAGTAGTTACAGCCATAAACTCTGATGATGCCGAAATGGCAAGACGTCTTAATCAAGAAGCTGCAAAAGCTGTAAAATACGGAAATGTAAGTGAAGAAGAAGCTTGGAAAATGGTAACTCTTAACCCTGCTAAACTTCTACACTTAGACGATAGAGTAGGCAGTATAAAATCAGGAAAAGATGCCGATATTGTATTGTGGACAGACAATCCGCTTTCAGTATATGCTAAAGTACAACAAACTTTTGTGGACGGACGTTGTTACTTTGATGTTGAGAAAGATGAGGCTCTGAGAAAACGCAATAAAGCAGAACGTGCTAGACTAATCCAAAGTATGCTTAGTGATAAAGCCGCTGGTAAGCCTACACAGAAAGTGAAGAAAGAGCACCACATACTTTACCATTGTGACACCTTAGATGAAAACCATAATCATGACCATGCACACTAAAAAAACTTTTATAATGAGAACACTCATCATACTTCTTACAGTATTACCATTTTTAACATTTGCACAACACATACTATTTTTAGGTGGAAAAGCACATGTAGGGAATGGGGAAAGCATTGACGTATCAGCCATATCAATGAAAGACGGAAAATTAGAAATGGTTGCCGATGCTAAAATCATACGTATTAATCCACAGGCTTTTGATACCATAATTCATATTTATGACCACCATGTCTACCCAGGATTTATCTCTACAAACACAACTCTCGGAATTACTGAGATAAGTGCTGTAAGAGCTACCAATGACTATCGTGAAACTGGCGTTTTCAAGCCACACGTCCGCTCCCTTATTGCATACAATGCAGAAAGCGTAATCACTCCAACCATTAGAAGTAATGGGGTTTTGCTAGCACAGGTAGCACCAAAAGGAGGACGTATTGCTGGTACTTCATCAGTAATGAAATTAGACGGTTGGAACTGGGAAGATGCCGCTCAAAAAGTTGACGATGGCATACACCTCAACTGGCCACGCTATTTTGTGCAAACAGGCTGGTGGGCTGAACCTGGCGATATTGAAAAAACAAAAAAATACGACTCAGAATGCCAAGAACTCGAAGACTATTTTACAAGAGCTAAAAGCTATTTTGACAGTAACAATAGACTCAACGATATACAAATGCGTGCCATGAAAGAATTATTCAATGGCAAAAAACGACTGTATATTCATGCCAATGGACAAAGAGAAATTACTGACGCTGTACTAATGGCTGAAAAAATGGACATCGAAAACATTGTAATTGTCGGAGCTCAACAAGCTCATAAAATGACTGCCTTTTTAAAAGAACATAATGTATCCTTACTACTAGACCGTATACACCGACTACCATACACAGAAGATAGCGATGTGGATATGCCCTACAAGCAAGCCAAAATATTATACGAAGCTGGCATTACTTTTGGATTTTGCTATCAAGGAGATATGGAAGCTATGGGGCAACGTAACTTGCCATTCTCTGCCGGAACTGCCGTAGCTCATGGCTTACCCTACGAACAAGCTGTTGCCGCACTCACTCACAACACTGCAAAGATGTTGGGAATTGATGGTAAAGTTGGCACCTTATTACCAGGAAAAGAAGCCACCTTCTTTATATCAAAAGGTGATGCTTTAGATATGATGGGTAATGATGTGGTATATGCATACATTCAAGGGAAAGCAGTTAATTTGGATAATAAACAAAAAGCCTTAAACCGTAAGTTTAGAAGTAAATATGGTCTGCCAATCAAGTAGCTTTTTCTAAATATCGATTATTTTTCATATCTTTTCATAAGTACTAAATATGTACTGATTTTAAAGATTTAATTGCGGATATTTGTTAAGCTTTTAACCTTATCATTTTATCCCCAATGAAACATTTCTTTGCAATATTATTTACATTTAGTTCATTATTTAGTTACTCTCAGCTGCCGGATGGTAGCGTCGCGCCAAACTTTACCACAACCGATGTGAATGGCAATGAACACCAACTCTACGATTATCTTGATATGGGGTATACTGTTATCATTCAAATCAGTGCATCGTGGAGTGCTCCTGATTGGAATTACCACTCGGGTGGAACTTTAGAAGCAATTTGGGCTGCACACGGTCCAGCAGGTGAACCAGGAGTAAATGCTAATACTACTGATGATGTTATGATTCTTTGGTTTGAAGGTGATCCAAATACCCCAGAAAGTGAATTAGAAAACAGCGCCTTGGGGAACTGGTTAGAGCCAGATGGAGAAGAGGTTTATTTCCCAATTATTAACGACGATAATATTGCCGAATTATATAACCTTCCTTATTGGCCAATAATCTATACTATTTGTCCAAATAGAACGCTAATTGAATCAGGTCAGGCTACGGCTGCAAATCATTATAGCAATTTAGATAATTGCTTGGAAGCATATGAAGGTACAAATGCTGCATTATTAAACTTTGAATCTACTGTTCAATCTTCTGGCTGCGTAGCAAGTGCTAGTGGTAACTTTTCTGTTTTAGCTCAAAACATGGGAACAGAATTGCTAAATAATTTTACGGTTGAATTATCTTCTGGCGGTCAAAATATCGGAACAGTAGACTATATTGGCACATTAGACACTTATGAAACTATAACAATTGATTTTGGAAACATTACAATTAATAGTGAAACAATTGATGTAAACATCACAACTGTTGACATCAATAATACTGACAATTCTCTTACTCACTCCATTGAATTAAATAATGTTCAAACTTCACAACAAGTAACTGTTAAGCTTTTAACAGATAATTATGCCGCTGAAACTTATATGGAAATTACCGACGAAAACGGCTTGCTTGTTTGGTCTGAGGGAAATGAAAATGTGGGAACTACTTATAATACTTTTAATTCGCCTAGTCCTGTTGACTACACAAACCCGCTAGAAAATAATCAAAATTATGAATGGGATGTTATTCTACCTGTTACTGGATGTTTGAAATTTACAATCTATGATTATTACGGAGATGGCTTGAATGCCGGACAATGGGGTGGAACTGATGGTAGCTGGTCAATTGAAAATCATAATAATACTTTAATGGAAGAACAGTCTTCGCAAAACTTCGGTGGATTTGACGAGGCTTTTTTCACTAATTCTACCTCACCGAATTGTTCAGACCTGTTCTTCTCTGAATATGTGGAAGGATCTTCTCTTAACAGAGCACTAGAAATATATAACCCCACCTCAAACACTGTTGACTTGAGCAACTATACAATTGAAAGATATGTCAATGGATCGGTATTAGCTTCAGATGTAATGAGCTTGTATGGTAATTTATTGCCGGGTCAAACTTGGATAATTACAAACTCTGATACTAATGAGGTTGGTGATGTTGGGGGGGTTATTTCAATGGACTTATATAATTTAGCTGATCAAACAGCTCCACCTTATCCATCTCCATTATACTTTACTGGAAATGATGCTTTAACCTTATCAAAAAATGGTGTAATTATTGATGTATTTGGTAAAATTGGCGAAGATCCCGGTAACGGCTGGACTGATGATGCTAGTGCTGGATTTACGGATGCAAATGGCGGTCAATTGTGGACACAAAACAGCACATTGGTTAGGCAGTCAAATGTATTATCTGGTAATCCTATAAATCCTTCATCCTTTAATCCATCGGAACAATGGACTTTATTCCCCAATAATACATTTTCAAATTTAGGCTTTCATCAGTGTGATTGTAATAATAACTTTTCAAAAACATATATTCCAGATGATAATTTTGAGCAATATTTAATAGAAAGTGGCTATGACGATATTTTAGATGACTCCGTGTTGACAATTAATCTTTCGGATATTAACACTTTAAATATATACGATAGAGAAATAAACGATTTGACGGGAATACAAGCTATGCCAAACCTGACATTTTTAAATTGTGATAACAATAATATTTCTGAAATAGATGTCACTCAAAATATAAATCTTCAAACACTTTATATTGGCGGAAATAACTTAACTGAAATAGATATTACTCAAAATGCAGCACTTACTTCTTTTGTGATTTGGGAAAATGAATTGACTGAATTAGATGTTACTCAAAACTTTGGCCTTACATACTTGGATTGTAGTAATAATAATATAACAGAAATTGATGTTACTCAAAATATTAATCTAACTACTTTGTATGTTTGGAATAATGAAATTACCGAAATAGATGTTGCTCAAAATATAAACCTTGAACTCCTAAGTATTAGTGGAAATGAATTAACAGAAATAAACGTTACTCAAAATGTAAACCTTCAAACATTTTATATAGGAGAAAACAACTTAACTGAAATAGATGTTACTCAAAATACTAACCTTTATGACTTCAGAATTTGGGAAAACAACTTAACTGAAATAAATATTACTCAAAATACAGAACTTGCTATTCTTAATTTAGGAGCTAATGATTTAACAGAATTAGATGTTACTCTAAATACAAATCTTTTTCAATTAGCAGTATATAATAATAATTTAACAACTCTAGATGTTTCTCAAAATTCCATGTTAACATCTCTATATTGCAAGTTTAATAATCTTGAAGAGCTTGACTTAACAAATTGTCCATTTCTAAACTCCCTAAGTTGTAGGTTCAATAATCTCAATGAATTAGATATTAGTCAAAATGTAAATTTATATGAATTGTGGTTAAATGGTGGTAACCCAAACCTATTTTGTGTAACAACTCATGATACAGTATGGGCAAATAGTCAAGCTAATTTCTATCTATCAGATGACAAATTTTTTAGTGTAGACTGTGAGCAAGAAAATATTATAGCAAGTTGTTTTGATGAAACAGCCTCAAACTATGATGATACTGAATACGATGAAACTCAATTTACGCTTGTAAATCAAGGCTGTTTTAATGGCTTAACCTATATTCCAGACGATGCTTTTGAACAATACCTTATCAATCTTGGCTTTGATAATGTTATGGATAATTACATGAGCACTTATACCGCTCAGAACATATTACTCAATTGTTTATTTCAGTAATTTAGATATCTTATGATTTGACGGGTATTGAAGACTTTGAAATTTTACAATTATGTAGTTCTTCAAAATCCCTACCAATAGACTCTATCAATTTAAGCTCTAATTCGCTAACTTAGACGTACTGTAGACTATTCAATAACTCAAATGTTGACTACCTAAATATTCAAAATGGCAATAACACTAATTTAGTCTTGTCCTCTCAGAAGATAATACTGAACTAAATTGTATTCTAGTAGATGATGTTGAATATGCATCAAGTGTTTGGACTGTTGAAAACGACAACATTGATCCTTGGAGTAGTTTTTCAGAGCTTAGCTTTGATTACACACTCGCTATAAACGAAGCATCAGATACTGAAAGCTGTGACGGTATTGTAATTGTAGATGTAGCGGAAAGCCTTTCGTCCTATAACTACAGTTGGAACGGCTCTCCATCCTCAAGCTTTAGCTACTTATGTGGTGGGAATAATACTTTTGAAATATCAGACCCTAACGGTCAATGCTCACAAACCGTAACCATTTTTGTAGGGCCTTATCTTATGGGGTGTATGGATGAAGAGGCTTGTAATTACAACTCACTTGCCAATCAGCAAGATAACTCCTGTATCTATCCAATAACATATTACGACTGCGATTTCAATTGTATTAGCGATTCAGATTTTGACGGCATATGTGATGAACTAGAAGTATTTGGCTGTACAAGCAATTCTTCCCCAAATTATGACCCATTAGCCACTGAAGATGATGGCTCATGTATAGAGTGTTATTTAGAGCTAGACTATATCATTGATTACCCAACAAACTCAACATCCTGTGATGGAATAATAGGTGTAATTGTAAACAACTCTGAATACGACTTTAGTATTTACGTAAACGATGTGGAACTGTCATCAAACTACAATTTCAATTCTTGTTATGGAAATAATTCTATTTATGTTATTGACGAACAAGGCTGCTCCGTTTCTGAAGTTCTATTCTTAACTGCAGAAAGTATAGACGGTTGTACCGACCCAACTGCATTAAACTTTAATAGTGAAGCAACGAGTGATGACGGCTCTTGTATTTATTCTAATCAAGATGCTTGTGACTTTACGCCAACAGGATTATTCGTTGATAATATTATTCACAACAGAATTTCCTTCAATTGGTCAGCACCTAGCGTATCACCTTCACATTATATGATTCGATACCGTCCTGTGGGCACTACCCAATGGACCGTAATTACTGCTGGTCCACAAACACCAACCGCATTTAATGGTACTTCAAGAACTCGATTCTTTATGGAGCCCTCTACAACCTATGAGTGGTCTATGAGAGCTCGATTACTAAATAGTGATGGAACAACTAACTGCCAGTCGCCTTGGTCTGCTAACTCACAATACACTACTTTACCAGCTTGTGCTAACCTTGAAAATTTATCGGTATCAACAGAAGCCAATTGGGTTACATTCTTTGCTGATGCACCTGATGCTTCTTGGGGAGTCTGGCAATCCAAAGGAAAAATGCGAGAGTTGGGAACAAACGCATACCGTTATGTTAATGGTAACTCAAGTGGTGATATAAATGGTTTGAAAGGGAACTTTACCGCTAGCACGGATTATGAATGGCATACAAAATCATGGTGTACTGGTAATCTTAATCAAAATGGTGCTCCTGACCCTATGTATCATTCCGGATGGGGAGACTTTTCACCTTTCAGCACTGAAGACCCGTGCGATAAAATGCCTACAAACCTAACAACAAGTTCGAATGGTGCTAATACAGCTGTTATTATGTCGTGGGATACACCCGAAAGTGGCGCGCCTGACCATTATTTCCTTGAATTGACCAATACTACAACAGGTCAGCAATTTCAGTGGAATAATATCCCTGGTACTGCAACCTCAAAAGCAAAATACAACCAAAATATAGGAGATGTATTTGCTTGGAAAATAAGAGGAGCATGTGGAACTAACGGAACTTCATGGGCAACATCATTTTCTGAGACAGAATATTACATATTAGGTGGTGCAAGACTAGAAAACGAAGAGCTCACCAAAGTTGAACTTTCGCCAAACCCTTCTAGAGGTATCTTTAATGTTGGTTTTGAGGTGCCAAGAAATAGTACAGTTGACATTACCATAGCAAACTATCTTGGCAAAGAAGTCTATTCAGAGCAATTCAACCCTCAGGAGGATGTGTTTGAAAAATCTATTGATATTAGCTCAAATGCTAATGGCATCTATCTATTAACTATTAAAACTAACACTGGTTTAATAAATAAAAGAGTTGTAATTCAGTAAAAAAGAAAATGTCTAAACACGCATTAAGGGACGGAACCACATTGACAGGTTCCGCTTTTTAATACCCTAATTTTTTTCTGACACGTTGGAGTACCGATTGAGCAATGACTCTAGCTTTTTCAGCTCCTTTCAATAATTCTGCCTCTATTTCATCCGTATTTTCCATTAGATAATCAAAGCGTTCTCTTTCATTTGAAAAGTGCTCTAAAATGAGTTCGAATAAGGCTTGCTTAGCATGTCCATAACCAAAATTTCCACCTTCATATTGAGCTTTTAGGTCAGAAATCTGTGATTCTGAACCCAATAGTTCATAGAGCTTAAACACATTGCAAGTCGACCAATCTTTAGGCTCTTCTAGTGGTGTACTATCGGTAACGATTCCCATTATTTGCTTTCTCAATTTCTTTTCAGGCAAAAAGATATCAATGAAGTTGTTATACGACTTACTCATCTTTTGTCCGTCAGTACCAGGAATTGTCATCACCCTTTTATCAATTTGAGCATCAGGTAAAACTAGAGTATCGCCATAAGCATGGTTAAAAGATCCTGCTATATCGCGTGTCATTTCAAGGTGTTGTTGTTGATCTTTTCCTACTGGTACTATTTCAGCATCGTATAATAAAATATCAGCCGCCATAAGCACAGGGTAAGTAAATAAGCCTGAATTAACATCAGATAAGCGGTTTGACTTATCTTTAAAAGAGTGAG